>NZ_JASCPP010000200.1:0-5833 GCF_029959745.1 Pseudomonas sp. PS01298
GAGCTGGGCTTGCCCGCGATGCTGGCACCTCGGTTTTCCAGTTGTATCGAGGTGCTGCTATCGCAGGCAAGCCAGCTCCCACACAAGCCCGCTCGCACAGTTTTTATTGCTTGGCAGTCAGCGTGGCGTGGCGCCTGGGCGATACATCTTGAACAGTGCTTCCGGCCCCAACTGGAAGTAGTCCGCCGGGCCACCGCCACGCAAGATCGGCTCGGCAGCGGCGGTGTCGTAGATGCCGTCCTTGAGCAGCCACTTGGCGATGTGCACCGCCACGACTTCGCCGAGCACCAGCCAGCTGGGTACCAACTGCTGATCAGCGCGCTGCAGTTGGATGATCTGCGTCACCTTGCACTCGAACGACACCGGACTTTCGCCCACACGAGGGACGCCGACGATTTTCGACGCCACCGGCGTCAGGCCGGACAATTCGAACTCATTCACCTCGGGCGATACGGCGGCGCAACTCTGGTTCATCTGCTCGGCCAGCGGGCGAGTGGCCAGGTTCCAGACAAACTCGCCGGTCTGCTCGATATTGTTCAGGCTGTCTTTGCGCCCGACACTGGAAAACCCAATGATCGGCGGAATGTAGTTGAAGGCATTGAAGAAACTGTAGGGCGCCAGGTTCAGGCGGCCCTCGCTGTCGTGTGACGAAATCCAGCCGATCGGCCGTGGGCCGACGATGGCATTGAAGGGGTCATGGGGCAGGCCGTGGCCGTTGGCGGGTTCGTAGAAATGGATATCGTCGGACATGACCTGTTCTGCTCTCGATTTCGGGATTTGCATCATACCCAATGTGAGAGCGGGCTTGTGTGGGAGCCGGGCTTGTCCGCGATGCAGGCACCTCGGTTTTCAATTGCGCCGAGGTGATGCTATCGCAGGCAAGCCAGCTCCCACACAAGCCCGCTCCCACCATTTTTTATCGCGACAGACAGTTAGTCCGTAGTGATGCGCGAGTGCTTGCGGGTGTCCTTCATGGTCACGTAGACCACCAGCGACACCGCGATGCACGCGGTCACGTACCAGTAGTAGCCGGTTTCCATGCCGATGCTCTTGAACCACAGCGCAATGTATTCGGCGGTACCGCCGAAGATCGATACGGTCAGGGCATACGGCAGGCCTACGCCCAGTGCACGGATTTCAGTCGGGAACAGCTCGGCTTTCACCACTGCGTTGATCGAGGTGTAGCCGCTGACGATGATCAATGCCGCCATGATCAGGAAGAACGCGCCCCACCAGGTCTGGATGGTGTGCAGGGTGGTGAGGATCGGCACAGTGAACAGAGTACCGAGGATGCCGAAGGCAATCAGGATCGGCCGGCGGCCGACTTTATCCGACAGCCCGCCGATGATCGGCTGCAGGCACATGAACAGGAACAGGGTGGCTGCGGAGATCGTGGTGGAGTCGGAAATGCTCATGCCGACGGTGTTCACCAGGTACTTCTGCATGTAGGTGGTGTAGGTGTAGAAGGCCAGGGTGCCGCCCATGGTCAGGCCAACCACGGTCATCAGTTCCTTGGGGTGACGCATCAAGGTGCGCATTGCGCTTTCCTTGGCTTTTTCCTTCTTGGTGAACGACTCGGTTTCTTCCATGCCGCGACGCAGGTACAGCGCGACCACCGCACACAGGGCGCCGATGGCGAACGGGATACGCCAGCCCCAGTCGTACAGCTGCTCGGTAGTGAGGGTCTGTTGCAGCACGATCAGCACGCCAAGGGCGATGAGCTGGCCAGAGATCAGGGTCACGTATTGGAAGCTGGAGTAGAAACCACGACGTTCCTTGGTCGCCATCTCGCTGAGGTAAGTGGCGGAGGTACCGTATTCGCCACCGACCGACAGGCCCTGCAGCAGACGGGCAAAGACCAGCAGGATCGGCGCACCGATGCCGATGATTTCATAGCCCGGGCTCAGGGCAATCAGCAACGAGCCGAAGCACATCAGGTAGACCGATGCCATCAGCGCCTTTTTACGTCCGACTTTGTCGGCATACAGGCCCATCAGCCAGCCGCCGATCGGGCGCATCAGGAAGCCCACGGCGAAAATTGCGGCGGTGTTGAGCAGTTGGGCGGTCGTGTCGCCTTTCGGGAAGAAGGTTTTTGCGAAGTACAGCGAGAAAGCGGCGTAGACGTACCAGTCGTACCACTCGACCATGTTGCCGACGGAGCCACTGAAAATCGATTTGATCCGGCTGGAGGTGGTGCGTTCTTTGGCCGGCGCGGCCGCCGACCCCAGAGGCAAGGTGTTGGAGTTATCCATTCAAGGATCCTTCATCTAGTTGTTTTTATGGAGCGTGCGCGAGCACAGCCTGTCCGGGGCTATAGCAGGAGCTGTGCCAAGCCGGGGGAGGCCCGGTCTAGAAGGGGTGGGGGATTTTTTTGAGCGGAAAGCCGCTGATGATTTTTGAGTGGTGAGCGGAAATCCGCTTATGGCGGCCGTCCAGCTCCCACACTTGAATGTATTCGCAGATCAAAATGGAGGCGCTGGCTTGCCTGTAATGAGGCCCTCAAAGGGTCCCTCAATCGATCGAGAGAAACATTTCCCGGGTCAGTCCATGGCGCTGCATCTTTTCATTGAAAGTGCGCCGTGGCAGTTGCAGCTCGGCCAGCACCGCCTTGATATCGCCCTTGTGCCGGGTCAACGCGGCTTTCAGGCAGTGCGCCTCAAACGCTTCCTGCTGCGCCGCCAGCGATTGCCCAGCCTCGATACCTTCCGGCTCAGGCTCGCCCAACCCCAGCACCTGGCGTTCAGCGAAGTTGGCCAGCTCGCGCACATTGCCCGGCCAGTCGTGGCTGAGCAGCCGTCCCAGTTGCGCGCCGCTCAAGGGTTCGACGCTACGGCCCAGGCGTTCGGCAGCGCTTTGGGCGAAGTGATCGAACAGCAGCGGGATATCTTCACGACGTTCGCGCAGCGCAGGCAGGCGCAGTTGCGCGACGTTCAACCGATAGGCCAGGTCTTCGCGAAAGCGTCCGGCGCGGGCTTCTTCGAGCAAATCCGGCTTGGTGGCGGCGATGATGCGCAAGTCCACATGAATGCTCTGGTTGGAGCCCAGCCGTTCGAGCTTCTGCTCCTGCAGCACCCGCAGCAGTTTCACCTGCTGGGCGAGGGGCATGCTTTCGATTTCATCGAGAAACAGCGTGCCGCCGTGGGCGTACTCGAGTTTGCCGATGCGCTTGCCCTGGGCGCCGGTGAAGGCGCCGCTTTCGTGGCCGAACAACTCGGCCTCGAACAACTGCTCGGGGATCGCCGCGCAGTTGAGGGCCACGAACGGCTTCTTGGCGCGCGGGCCGAAATCATGCAGGCAACGGGCGACCAACTCCTTGCCGCTGCCGGTCTCACCTCGGATCAATACGTTGACCGGCAGCGTCGCCAGGTCCAGTACTTGCCGACGCAGATTCTGCAGGCCGCGCGACACACCGAGCAGGCTGGACTCCAACTGCGCCCGATGATCGGCCTGTTGATGCAGGCGGCGGTTTTCGAGGATCAGCCCGCGCTTGTCCAGCGCGCGGCGCAGGCTGTTGAGCAGGGCGTCGGGGCTGAAGGGTTTCTCGAGGAAGTCGTAGGCCCCGTCGCGCATGGCCTCGACAGCCATGGGCACGTCGCCATGACCGGTCAGCAGGATGACCGGCAGGTCGGCGTCGCGGCGTTGCACTTCGGCCAGCAGTTCCAGGCCACTGAGGCCGGGCATACGCACATCGCTGAGGATCACCCCAGGGAAATCCTTCGGCAGCCGCGCCAGGCATTCCTCGGCACGGCTGAACAGTTGCACGTCAAACCCCGACAGGCTCAGCCATTGCTCGACGGCCGTGCGAATACTGGCTTCGTCATCGACCACAATCACTGCATTCAACATAGGTCCGGCGTCTCCAGCGCGATGGGCAAGGTCAAGGTAAACACCGCGCCGTCGCCACGGTTGCCGGCACTCAGGCGCCCGCCCAATTCGTGCACGATCGCGTAGGACACCGCCAGCCCGAGGCCGAGCCCGTCACCCACCGGCTTGGTGGTGAAGAACGGGTCGAACACATTGTTCAGGTGCTCCTCGGCAATGCCACCGCCGCTGTCGCTGACGGTCAGTTGCCACAATTGCTGATCGGCGTGCAGGCGGATTTCCAGGCGTTTGCGCGACTTGTCGGCCATCGCATCAAGGGCATTGCGCAGCAGGTTGATCAGCACTTGTTCAAGACGGATCGCATCGCCACGCACCCAGGCCGGGCGGGTCAGGTCCAGCACCACGCCGATGGCTTCGTCGCGCAGGCGCGCATCGAGCAGGTGCAAGGATTGGTCGACCACCGTGGCCAGGTCCAAGCGCTCGCGCAAGCCGCTGGGGCTCTTGCGCGCGAAGGTCTTGAGATGGCCGGTGAGCGCGGCCATGCGCGTGAGCATTTCGTCGAGCGGGGTCAGGGCCTTGTAGGCATCGTCCACCCGCCCATGGTCGAGCAGCAGGCGCAGGGTCGCCAACTGCATGCGCTGGGCGGTCAGCGGCTGGTTGATTTCATGCGCGAGGGCGGCCGACATCTGCCCCAGCGCCGCCAATTTGGCTGACTGCACCAAACCGTCCTGGGCGGTGCGCAGGGCCTGGGTGCGCTCCTCCACCAGTTGTTCGAGTTCTTCGCGGCTGCGCTGGCGCAAGCGGGCCAGGCGCCAGCGCTGCGTGAGAAACAGCACCAGGAACACCAATGCCAGCCAGGAGCCGGCAGCGGCCAGGCCGGCGTTGCGCTGGTCTTCAAAGGCGAACTGGGGTTTGCGCAACAAGTGCAGGGTCCAGCCCTCGGCCTTGAGCGGCAGCGACTCCCAGATGTAATTGGCATTGCCGTCGGGGCCGTTGACGCGCATCAGGTGGCTGTTTTCGTCAAAGCGTTGCAGCACCTGGGTTTCCAGCGGCTGCAGGTGTTTCTTGTCGTATTGGCGAGTGGCCTTGAGTTCGACAAGATCGTTCGCCGACAGCGGCCGCAGGTTGCGATATCGCCAGCCCGGCTGGTTGGCAATAAACACGATGCCGCGTGCATCGCTGACCAGCAGCAGGTCATTGCCCTGCGCCCACTCGCGTTCCAGCTCGGGGAATTCCAGCTTGACCACCATCGCGCCGAGGAACTGCTCGTGTTCATCCAGCACCGCGCTGGAGAGAAAATACCCCGGCACACCGGTGGTCACGCCCACCGCATAAAACCGCCCGGTGCCCTGGCTCAGGGTTTGGCTGAAATACGGTCGAAACGCGTAGTTGTGCCCGACATAACTGCTCGGCAGGTTCCAGTTGCTGGCGGCCACGGCCAGGCCGGTGCGGTCCATCAACTCCAGGGTGGAGGACTGCGCGGCGCCGTTGATGCGCTCCAGTTTGCGGTTGAGCAGGTCTTGGGTCGTGGCTTGCAGCGGGCCCTTCAAGGCGTTGATCATTTCCGAGTCCAGCGCCAGCACGGCGGGCAGGGCGCGGTAGCGTTCGATCAGGGTGTGCAGCGAATTGGCGTACAGCGCCAGTTGTTGATTGGCACGGGCGGCATCATCCACCAAGGCCTGGCGCTCGGCATGGCGGGTGGCCAAGGCCGCGGCCAGTACGGCACCGGCAATGATCAGCAAAGAGTAGAAGGTCAGTCGCAGGGGGCGAGGGATCACGATCATACGATGATGAGCAGGCACAGTAAGGGGAGAGCACCATAGCATGCGCGGCTTGGATCTTGTGGTGAGGGGCTGTAGTGGCTGATGGGGAGAGTGGGCTGGTGCGGCGAGCAGGCTTTTTGTGGTGAGCAGGCTTGCCCCGCGTTGGGCTGCGAAGCGGCCCCCAAAACCAGGCAATGCGGTTTGACCTGAAGGAATGCGATGATCTTTATGGGGCCGCTTCGCAGCCC
>NZ_JASCPP010000201.1:0-5719 GCF_029959745.1 Pseudomonas sp. PS01298
GGCTTGCTCGCGAATGCGGTGCATCAGTCAAAACATCTGTGAATGACACTGCGCTTTCGCGAGCAAGCCCGCTCCCACCTTTAGATCAGCGCCAGATCCAGGCTTATTGATAGCCTTTGGGAAACGGGTTCGGCTCGATCAGATCCGACTCGTAGATCACCTTGAACTGGCCGTTGGGCTGCACTTCACCGATGCGCGACTTGCTCCACAAGTGATGGTTTTCGTGGATCTTCACGTAGCCTTCCGGCGCGGTTTTCAGCTCGATGCCCGGCGAGGCGGCGACGACTTTATCCACGTCGAAACTGCCGGCCTTCTCCACCGCTGCTTTCCACAGCCATGGGCCGAGGTAGGCCGCCTGGGTCACGTCGCCGATCACCGCGTCCTTGCCGTACTTGGCCTTGAAGGCTTCGACGAAGGCTTTATTGTTAGGGTTGTCCAGGCTCTGGAAGTACTTCATCGAGGCATAGAAACCGGCCATGTTTTCGCCGCCGATGCCGAGCAGTTCGTCTTCGGTCACCGACAGGGTCAGCAAGGTTTGCTTGGACGAATTCACACCTGCCGCGTTGAGCTGTTTGTAGAACGCCACGTTGGAGCCGCCGACCACCGCCGCGAAGACCACGTCCGGTTTCTTCAGCTTGACCTTGTTGATCAGCGAGCCGAACTGGGTGTTGCCCAGCGGGTAGTAGTCTTCGCCGACCACAGTGCCGTGCAGCACGTTTTCAATGTGCTTGCGCGCGATCTTCATCGAGGTGCGCGGCCAGATGTAGTCGGAGCCGACCAGGTAGAACGTCTTCGCGCCCTTGGTCTTGGCGATCCAGTCGAGGCTGGCGAGGATCTGCTGGGTGGCTTCCTGCCCGGTGTAGATCACGTTTTTCGACTGTTCCAGGCCCTCATAGAAGGTCGGGTAGTAGAGCAGGCCGTTTTCTTTCTCGAAGATCGGCAGCACGGCCTTGCGCGAGGCCGAGGTCCAGCAGCCGAACACGGCGGCAACCTTGTCGTTGACCAGCAGCTTCTTGGCCTTTTCGGCGAAGGTCGGCCAGTCGGAGGCGCCGTCTTCTTGGATCACCTTGATCTGCCGTCCCAGGATCCCGCCCGAAGCGTTGATCTGCTCGATGGCCAGGCGTTCGGCCTGGATCGAACCGGTTTCGGAAATCGCCATGGTGCCGGTGGCCGAGTGCAACTGGCCGACGGTGACTTCAGTCGGGGTCACGGCCAGGCCTTCGTTATCGGCCAGCACGCCCTGGCTGAACAGTGCGGCCGCCAGCAAGGACAAGGCCAACAGGGGTTTGGAGCGGATCAATCGTGGTGCCATGGGGCGACTCCTCTGCAATGAGGGGTCCAGCATGGCGGCGGCCGGCCAGCACGGGTATACGCAGCCTGACGTAACGGCATACGTCATTTGACGTATGCCACTGCGCACCATTTTCGAGCAGGATCCCGCCCGCCCTGACAGCACCGATCAATGCGGGAGCTGGCTGGCCTGCGATGGCGGTGTATCCATCGACTTCCCATGCCTGACCTACCGCCATCGCAGGCAGGCCAGCTCGCACATTTTGAATCGGGGCACGGAACTTGCTCATCCACCTTGCCCACTCCCCGGAGCCATCCCACCGTGCACCACCTCCCCGGCACCCAGCGCATCGTCAAGATCCGCCGCGACTACAACACCTGGGTCGCCGACGAGACCATGGAAGACTACGCCCTGCGCTACACCCCCAAGTCCTTTCGCAAATGGTCAGAGCTGCGCATCGCCAACACGGCCCTGGGCGCGGTGTCCTTCCTGGCTCTGGAAGCCATCGGCGGCGTGCTGGCCCTGAGTTACGGCTTCACCAATACGTTCTGGGCGATTCTCGCCATCAGCCTGGTGATCTTCCTCACCGGCCTGCCCATCAGTTACTACGCGGCGCGCTATGGCGTGGACATGGACCTGCTGACCCGTGGCGCCGGCTTCGGCTATATCGGCTCGACCATCACCTCGCTGATCTACGCCAGCTTCACCTTCCTGTTCTTCGCCCTGGAGGCGGCGATCATGGCCCTGGCGCTGGAGCTGTATTTTCATATACCGCTGGCGATCGCCTACGTGATCTGCTCGCTGCTGGTGATCCCGCTGGTGGCCTACGGCGTGACGTTGATCAGCCGCCTGCAGCTGTGGACGCAACCGGTGTGGCTGCTGTTGCTGGTGCTGCCCTATGGCTTTGTGTGGTGGAAAAACCCCGACGCCTTCAGCGACTGGACCAGCTTCGTCGGACGCAGCGGCGATGGCGGCGGCTTCAACCTGCTGGCGTTCTGCGCCGCCTGCACGGTGGCGCTGTCACTGGTGACGCAGATCGGCGAGCAAGTGGACTACCTGCGCTTCCTGCCGGAAAAAACCGCCGCCAACCGTAAGCGCTGGTGGGCCGCCCTGCTCTGCGCCGGCCCTGGCTGGATCATCCCCGGCGCGTTGAAAATGTTCGCTGGCGCGTTCCTCGCGTTCCTCGCCTTGCAACATGAAATCCCCATGGAACGCGCTGCCGAGCCGACGCAGATGTACCTGGTCGCGTTCCGATACGTGTTCAGCTCGCCGGAATGGGCGCTGGGCGCGATGGTGCTCTTCGTGTTCATCTCGCAGATGAAGATCAACCTGACCAATGCCTACGCCGGCTCACTGGCCTGGTCGAACTTCTTTGCCCGCGTGACCCACAGTCACCCGGGCCGCGTGGTGTGGCTGGTGTTCAACGTGGCCATCGCGCTGATGCTGATGGAGCTGGGCGTGTTCGATGTGATCGACCAGGTGCTGGGGCTCTACGCCAATATTGCGATTGCCTGGATCGGCACGCTGGTCGCTGACCTGGTGATCAACAAACCGCTGGGGCTGTCGCCCAGGCACATCGAGTTCAAGCGCGCGCACCTCTACGACATCAACCCGGTGGGCGTCGGCTCGATGCTGGTCGCCTCGTTGCTGTCGATCCTCGCGCACTTCGGGCTGTTCGGCAGCCTGGCCCAGGCCGCGCCGCCGTTCGTGGCGCTGGGCACGGCCTTGATCATGGCGCCGCTGTTGGCCTGGCTGACGAAAGGCAAGTACTACATCGCGCGCACCAGCGACCTGCAACTGATCCACCCGGTGGCGCCCGCCACCCACGCGGTGTGCGGACTGTGCAGCAACCCGTTCGAAACCGCCGACATGGCGTTCTGCCCGGCCTACAGCACGCCCATCTGCTCGCTGTGTTGTTCACTGGACGCACGTTGCGGCGATCGCTGCAAACCCCACGCGCGCCTGGTCACCCAGTTCGAAGGCGTGTTGCGCTGGCTGCTGCCGACTACCCTGATGCCGCGCCTGCACACACGGTTGGCCCATTACCTGGGGTTGCTGCTGGTACTGGAGCTGTTGCTCGCCAGCGCCCTGGCGTTGATTTACGTGCAGGCGGCCCAGGGTTTGCCGCACTCCGAGACCTTGTACCAAGCGTTCTTCAAGGCCTTCCTGACCCTCTCGGTACTGGCCGCGGTGCTCGCCTGGTGGGTGGTGCTGACCCGCGAAAGCCGGCGCGTGGCCCAGGAAGAGTCCGACCGCCAGACCTTGCTGCTGATGCACGAAATCGACGCCCACAGCCTCACCGACCAGGCCCTGCAACACGCCAAGGAAGCCTCCGAAGCCGCCAACGCTGCCAAGAGCCGCTATGTCACCGGGCTGTCCCATGAGCTGCGCACGCCGCTGAACAGCATTCTTGGCTTTACCCAAATCCTGCAGCGTGACGGCGCCATGCCCGAGCAGCACCAGGACGCACTCGCGACCATCCTGCGCAGCGGCTCGCACCTGTTGTCGCTGATCGACGGCCTGCTGGATGTGGCCAAGATCGAGGCCGGCAAGCTGCGCCTGGAACTCACCGAAATCCCCTTCCCCGAACTGATCCATGACCTGGAGCAGATGTTCACGCCGCAAGCCCAGGACAAGGGCCTGCGCTTTCGCCTGGACTGCGTGGGCAAGATCCCGGCGGTGGTGCGCGGCGACGAAAAGCGCGTGCGCCAGATCCTTATCAACCTGCTCGGCAATGCGGTGAATTTCACCGACAGCGGCGAGGTGTGCCTGCGGGTCAGCTACAGGCGCGAGACTGCCAATTTTGAAATCATCGACACCGGCATCGGCATTGATCCGGGGCAGATCGAGCGAATTTTCCAGCCGTTCGAACGCGGCGACCTGATGCGCCAGGACAAGGGCGTCGGTCTCGGGCTGACCATCACGCGCATGCTCACCTCCTTGATGGGCGGCGAACTGCGCGTGACCAGCGAACTGGACAAAGGCACCTGCTTCCAGGTGCGGCTGTTTCTGTCCCAGGTGCGCGCGCCGCAGGCGGTGGTGCATGTGGAGCACGACATCATCGGCTACCAGGGCGCGCGTCGACGCATCCTGGTGGTGGACGACCATGTGGACCATCGCAAGGTGCTCAGTGGCATGCTCACGCCGTTGGGCTTTGAGGTGGTGCAGGCCAGCAACGGCCAGGATGCGATTCGCCAGGTGGCGCTGCTGGCCCCGGACCTGATCCTGATGGACCTGTCGATGCCGACCCTGGACGGCTACGAAACCAGCCGCCTGATCCGGCGCAATGCGCTGTGCACCGCGCCGATCATCGTGATCTCCGCCAACGCCTTTACCGACGACCGCGAGCGCAGCATCGCCGCGGCCTGCAACGACTACCTGGCCAAGCCGGTGCGCACCCCGGAACTGCTCGGGCGCCTGCAACAGCACCTGGACCTGCAGTGGCTGCGGCGCACCAAGACCTTCACCGCACCGCCGCCGCCCAGCGTATTGCCCAGCCCTGAAGACCTTGCCGCCCTGGCGGAACTCAGCGCCATCGGCTATGTGCGCGGCCTGCACGCCAAACTCGACACGATCCTTGCACACCGCCCCGATGCCGAACCGTTCATCACCAAGCTGCGCGGGCTGCTCAAGAGCTTTCGCCTGGATGAACTCAACCGAACCCTCAAGGAGGCCGCAGATGAATGCACTCACCCACAGCACTGAACCCGGCGTGGTGCTGATCGTCGACGACACCCCGGACAACCTGGCATTGCTCTGTGACGCGCTCGACGACGCCGGCTACATGGTGCTGGTGGCCCTGGACGGCCTCAGCGCGTTGAACCGCGTGCAACGCCGGCGTCCGGACCTGATCCTGCTGGACGCGATGATGCCCGGCCTGGACGGTTTCGAAACCTGTCGCCGGCTCAAGGCAATGCCGGCCAGCGCGGATGTGCCGGTGGTGTTCATGACCGGGCTGACCGACAGCAAGCACGTGGTGCAAGGCTTCGAGGTGGGTGGCAGTGACTACGTGACCAAACCGATCCAGACCGATGAGGTACTGGCACGGGTGGCGGCGCACCTGCGCACGTCACGCATCTTGCTGTCGGCGCGGGAGGCGACGCAGCCGAATGTGCTGACGCTGGAGGATGAGCCGGCACAGCGGCTGCTGTCGGCCAGGTTCCAGTTGACCGAGCGTGAGGTGGAGGTCTTGCGCTGGGTCGCGTGCGGCAAGACCAATCGGGATATCGGCGACATCCTGGGGTTGAGCCCCAGGACGGTGAACAAGCATCTGGAGCATGTGTATGTGAAGTTGGGGGTGGAGACCCGGACGGCGGCGACATCCGTGGCCCTGGCCGCGATCTGAACAATGGGGGAGCGGGCTTGCTCGCGAACGCGGTGTGTCAGTGGACATATCCATGACTGACCTGTCGCATTCGCGAGCAAGCC
>NZ_JASCPP010000202.1:0-4953 GCF_029959745.1 Pseudomonas sp. PS01298
GGCGCAGGGTCAGTCAATAGATTCGATGACTGACCAGCGCATTCGCGAGCAGGCCCACTCCCACAGTTTGATCGCTTCAGGGCAGGCGTTTATTGCGCCAGCCGCACCTGTTTTTCCAGCTCGATCTTCAAGCCAGGCTCCAGCTTGAGTTGCCGCGCCAGCTCATCGAGGTAGGCCTTCTCCATGAAATTCTCCTCATCCACCAGCATCACGCTGGCGATGTACATCTCCGCGGCCATTTCCGGGGTGCTGGCGGCGCGGGCCACATCGGCCGGGTCCAGGGGTTTGTTCAGTTCGGCGTGCAGCCAGCTGTGCAACTCGCGGTCATCGTCCAGCTTGGTGAATTCGCCTTCGATCAGCGCGCGCTCGCGCTCATCCACATGCCCGTCCGCCTTGGCGGCGGCTACCAGGGCCTTGAGGATGCCCTGGCTGTGTTGCTCGACTTGGGCCGGTGGCAAACGGTCGATGGTTTGCGGTTCGCCTTGAGGTGCGCTGGCCTGGTTTGCCTGCCAGTTGCCATAGGCTTTATAGGCAATGACACCCAACGCGGCGAGCCCGCCGTAGGTCAGGGCCTTGCCGCCGAACTTGCGGGCTTTCTTGTTCCCCAGCAGCAGGCCCATGGCCCCGGCCGCCAGGGCGCCACCGCCAGCACCACCGAGCAGACTGCCAAGGCCACCACCGCCCAGCAGCCCGCCAAGGGCGCCTTTGTCGTCCGGCTTGCGCTGGCCGCCGGCCTTGTTCTGCAACATGTCCTGGCCAGATTTGAGCAGTTGATCGAGCAATCCACGGGTATTCATTCGCAGCCTCCAGACACTTGGGTTCGTAGGACCAATAGGCTCCCAGCGTAAAACTAAGTGCCAAAAAGCCCCGATCTAGAGTGCTTCCAGATGTAACGCCACTGCCCTTCGCTTAAATCGATATACACTCGGATAAATCTATAAAAACACCCCACTGGTAATTCCAGCATGATGACCTTGCGTCAAATCCGGCATTTCATCGCCGTGGCCGAGACGGGCTCGATCTCCGCCGCCGCGCAAACCGCGTTCATTTCCCAGTCGACCCTGACCCTGGCCATCCAGCAACTGGAGCAGGAAATCGGCGTCAACCTGTTCAACCGCCACGCCAAGGGCATGACCCTGACCCACCAGGGCCATCAGTTCCTGCGCCAGGCGCACCTGATTCTTGCCACCGTCGACAACGCCAAGCGCAGCCTGCAGCAGAGCACCGACCAGGTTGCCGGCCAGTTGATCATCGGCGTGACCAGCCTGGTTGCCGGGTATTACCTTGCCGACCTGCTGACCCGTTTCCAGCGCGCCTATCCGAATGTGGAAATCCGCGTGATGGAGGATGAACGCCCGTACATCGAGCATTTGCTGGTCAGCGGCGAGATCGACGTGGGAGTGCTGATCCTGTCCAACCTCGAAGACCGCCACGCCCTGCAGACCGAAGTCCTCACCCACTCGCCTCATCGCCTGTGGCTGCCGGCGCAGCACCCGTTGCTGGAGCACGACAGCATCAACCTGGCCGATGTGGCGCGCGAGCCATTGATTCAGCTGAATGTCGACGAAATGGGCCACAACGCCCAACGCCTGTGGACTGCAGCCGCGCTGCAGCCACGCGTGACCTTGCGCACCGCTTCCACCGAAGCGGTGCGCAGCCTGGTGGCTGCCGGCCTGGGAGTGTCGATCCAGCCGGACATGACCTACCGGCCCTGGTCCCTGGAAGGCGACATTATTGAAGCGCGGCCGATTGCCGACCTCAGCCAGACCCTCGACGTGGGCCTGGCCTGGCGCCGTGGCACCGCGCGCCCGGCGCTGGTGGACCCGTTCCTGACCGTGGCCCGCGAACAGCCGCATCCGCGCAAGCCATCTATTTAATCGAATGCTGCATTCAGTATTTAGTATTTGTTGACCTCGCGCCCGACCTCTACTCTCAGTTCATCCATAAGAGAAGGTCAGGCGCCTTGTAAGAGAACGCCCATGGCCACACAAGAAAAGAGATCGCGAAAAATGTCCGGCGCGCCCACCCCGCTGCTCACTGCGTTGCTGATCGACGGCGAACTGGTCCAGGGCCAGGGTTTTGTCGAGCCGATCCTCAACCCAGCCACCGGTGAAGTCCTCACCCAGATCGCCGAAGCCAGCACCGAACAGGTCGAAAGCGCCATCCTCGCCGCGCACCGCGCGTTTGCCGGCTGGTCGCGGACCACGCCGCAGCAACGCTCGATCATCCTGCTGGGCATTGCCGACGCCATCGAAAAACAAGCCGACTACCTCGCTCGCCTCGAATCACTCAATTGCGGCAAGCCCTTGCACCTGGCGCGCCAGGATGACTTGAGCGCCACCGTTGATGTGTTCCGCTTCTTCGCCGGGGCCGTGCGCTGCCAGACCGGCCAGCTCAGCGGCGAATACCTGCCGGGCTACACCAGCATGGTGCGCCGTGACCCGATTGGCGTGGTCGCCTCCATTGCGCCGTGGAACTACCCGTTGATGATGGCCGCGTGGAAGATCGCCCCCGCCCTTGCCGCCGGTAATACGCTGGTGTTCAAGCCGTCGGAACATACGCCGCTGTCGATCCTGGCCCTCGCCCCCGTCCTTAAAGAACTGCTGCCGCGCGGGGTCATCAACATTCTGTGTGGCGGCGGCGAAGGCGTCGGCAGCCATTTGGTCAGCCACCCCAAGGTGCGCATGGTGTCGCTGACCGGCGATATCGTCACCGGGCAGAAAATTCTGCAAGCCGCGTCGAAAACCCTGAAACGCACGCACCTGGAACTGGGCGGCAAGGCCCCGGTGATCGTCTGCAACGACGCCGACCTGCAAGCCGTGGTCGAAGGCGTGCGCGCCTACGGCTATTACAACGCCGGCCAGGACTGCACCGCGGCCTGCCGCATCTACGCCCAGGCCGGCATCCACGACAAATTGGTCGCCGAGCTTGGCGCGGCCGTCAGTAGCCTGCGCTTTGCCGGCAAGCGTGATGCCGACAACGAACTCGGCCCGCTGATCAGCACGCGCCAGCGTGACCGCGTCGCCAGTTTTGTCGAGCGCGCCCTCGGCCAGCCGCATATCGAGCGGGTCACGGGTGCCGCCGTACATTCCGGTGCCGGCTTCTATTACCAGCCGACACTGCTCGCCGGTTGCAAACAAAACGATGAGATCGTGCAGCGCGAAGTCTTCGGCCCGGTGGTCACCGTGACCCGCTTCGATGAGCTGGAACAGGCGGTGGACTGGGCCAACGACTCCGAATACGGCCTGGCCTCGTCGGTATGGACGCAGAACCTGGACAAAGCCATGCAGGTGGCGGCGCGCCTGCAATACGGCTGCACCTGGATCAACAGCCATTTCATGCTGGTCAGCGAAATGCCCCACGGCGGCTTGAAGCGCTCGGGGTATGGGAAAGATCTGTCCAGCGATTCGCTTCAGGACTACAGCGTGGTGCGGCACATCATGGCTAGACATGGAGGTCAGCTATAAGCGGCAAGCTTCAAGCCGCAAGCTGCAAGTAAAAGCGGATCTGCGTTTGCTTTTGCTTTTGCTTGCGGCTTGCAGCTTGCAGCTTGCGACTTGCAGCTTGCGACTTGCAGCTCAGCCCTTAGAGCTACGCTAAAACAATAATCAACCCGTATACCTGTTTTTACTGCCCCGACCATAATTAAAGAAGAGGGAATCCCCATGTCCGCGCACAAGACCGCACTGCTCAGTGCCCTGACCACCGCGCTGCTGGCCAGCGCCAGCCTTCAGGCCGCCGAACCGCTGAAAGCGGTGGGGGCAGGTGAAGGCCAATTGGATATCGTCGCCTGGCCCGGCTATATCGAACGTGGCGAAAGCGACAAGGCCTACGACTGGGTCACCGGTTTCGAGAAGGAAACCGGTTGCAAGGTCAACGTGAAAACCGCCGCCACCTCTGACGAAATGGTCAGCCTGATGGCCAAGGGCGGTTATGACCTGGTCACCGCATCCGGCGATGCCTCGTTGCGGTTGATCGTCGGCAAGCGTGTGCAGCCGATCAACACGGCGTTGATCCCCAACTGGAAAAACCTCGACCCGCGCCTCAAGGATGCGCCGTGGTATGTGGTCGGCCAGCAAACCTACGGCACCCCGTACCAGTGGGGCCCGAACGTGCTGATGTACAACACCAACGTGTTCAAGACCGCGCCCACCAGCTGGAACGTGGTGTTCGATGCGCAGAACCTGCCTGACGGCAAGCCGAACAAAGGCCGCGTGCAAGCCTACGACGGTCCGATCTACATCGCCGACGCGGCGCTGTATCTCAAGTCGACCAAGCCGGAGCTGGGCATCCAGAGCCCTTACGAACTGACCGAAACCCAGTACAAGGCCGTGCTCGAACTGCTGCGCGCCCAGCAGCCGTTGATCCACCGCTACTGGCACGACACCACCGTGCAAATGAGCGACTTCAAGAACGAAGGCGTAGTGGCCTCCAGCGCCTGGCCGTATCAGGTCAACGGCCTGGTCAACGAGAAACAGCCGATCGCCTCGACCATTCCCAAGGAAGGCGCCACCGGCTGGGCCGACACCACCATGCTGCACACCGAGGCCAAGCACCCCAACTGCGCCTACAAGTGGATGGACTGGTCGCTGCAGCCGAAGGTCCAGGGCGATGTCGCGGCCTGGTTCGGCTCGCTGCCGGCGGTGCCTGCGGCGTGTAAAGAGAGTGAGCTGCTCGGCGCCGAAGGCTGCAAGACCAACGGGTTCGACCAGTTCGAAAAGATCGCTTTCTGGAAAACCCCGCAGGCTGAAGGCGGCAAGTTTGTGCCGTACAGCCGCTGGACCCAGGATTACATCGCGATCATGGGTGGGCGCTAAGCACTCCCAGGCGACACCGGCCCCATGTGGGAGCGGGCTTGCTCGCGAAAGCGGACTTTCAGTTGATTCATCGGTGACTGACACACCGCATTCGCGAGCAATCCCGCTCCCACATTTCGACCGAGTCGCCCTCAAC
>NZ_JASCPP010000203.1:0-4817 GCF_029959745.1 Pseudomonas sp. PS01298
TTCTGGAGAAACCAAATCCTTGATCAGCTCCCATGACGCATCAGAAAGTTCGTAACGCCTTGCCATACGGGCCTCCAACCGGTCATGGCGGCAATTTTAGCCACAACGACTTTTCGTACAAAACCTAACAAGCTACCTGACGCTCGACGCCTACGCTGAAGTCCCTGCAGCATTGCACAGCCTTCGCGAAGCAGGCGTACGAACAGCGATCCTTTCGAATGGATCTCCCCGGATGCTGGAAAGCGCGGTTCAGTCTGCGGGTTTGGATATTCTACTCGATGAGTGCCTTTCCATTGAGCAGGTACAAATCTACAAGCCGGATCCGGCAGCCTATGAGATTGCGGTAGCAGCACTGAATGTATCGTCCACCAAAGAGATCGCTTTTTTCTCTTCCAACGCGTGGGATGCCGTAGGGGCTCATGCGTTCGGTTTCCAAGCGTTTTGGCTTAATCGATCCAGGCAGCCCGAGGAGTATGGGTTGTACGAGAAGGCAACGACGCTCGAATCATTGAGCGGCGTAGCTTCACTTGTGACTGCGCAGATCCGCTAACTGGCACGAAGACAGGACCCGGAGGAATTTATCGCTGATCGTTGTGCCCGGGTTCGCCCTGGAAGGCGGCGCAATAACTCAGTCGTTCTATACAACGCGCTCGATATCACCGACCACCACAGCAGCCAACCCCTGCCGCAATGAGCTTACTTGCTCCGTGCCGTTCAATAGCTCAAATTGCCGTTGAGCCTCTTCCCATAGAGGCGCCGTTCTTTCGAACAAGTCTCGCCCCGCCTCGGTTAATTCAACCAGGCGACTCCTGGCATCGGATGGCGAAGGACTGATCGAGATCAATCCATCGCGCTCCAGCAGGCCGGTCATTTTTCCCATCGCCGTGCGTTCGATGTCGAGCCGCTCAGCAAGGGTATTGATTGCAGCACTTCCCAACTCATTAAGCGCTGCCAATGCAAGGTACTGAGTAATTCGAAGCCCCGAAGGCTCGAGTTGCGCATCATAGAAACGGGTGATCTGCCGGCTCGCCTTCCTAATGGCGGAACAGTTGCAATGGTCGATCCCTAAGGGTTGTTTCACCGGCAGCATCTCTACTTCCTCTTCACTACTGTTTGATTTTTTGTGCCTTGAATATTCAAGTCACACATACACGTCGCGGTACTTTTCCACGAAGGCCTGCACCGTCAGAGCGGGCGTTCCAGTAACCTTCTCTACTATATCGTTCACACCTGCGAAGACGCCTTCACGGTAGTTCTGAGCAACCTCGACCAAGTGTTGTACGAGAGCTGGTGGAAACTTGTACTCATGCTCCATCTTATGCTCGAACGCCTCGATTGATGTCGGTGCGTACTGGATTTCCGCGCCAAGAACTTCGCTCATGGCGGCGGCGATTTCGGTATGGTTCATTTCGACCGGGCCATGAAGGCTGTAGATTTTTCCTTCGTGCCCCGTTGGGTTGGCCAGAATATGGGCAATCACCCTGCCTTGGTCATCAGTAGCAATAGGCGCGTGACGACCATTTTCAAAAGGGAACTCGATTTTTTTCGTGGCCCAGATTTCTTTGGCAAAGTGAGGATACGCCAGCCAGTCTGCGAAAAAAGTGGGACGAAGGTGCGTTGTCGGTACGCCTGACCAGTCGAAAACGCGCTCCGAGATCCAGTGATCTTGCGCCAGATGACTTTTGGAATCGCGGCGCGCGGAGATCTGCGACATGTTCACAATTGCCGTTACCCCAGCCTCCTTCGCTGCCTGGGCAAAATAGGCTGCACCTTCGACGATTCCCGGTGCCAGTGGATAAAGGAAATAGGCCGAGCGAATTCCTTCCATCGCCGCACGAATAGCATCGATATCGGTGAAATCGCCAATAGCAATTTCAACACCGCGCTGGCGCAGAGCCGCAGCCCTGTCGTCGTCCGAACGCACGTAGGCGCGGACGCTTTTGCCCAATTTGAGCAGCTCATCGATTGCCGCTGCGCCAGTCCGCCCGGTTGCACCACTTACAAGAATATCCGCTGCGCTCATGTTCGTAATCCTCTCAATTGGTTAGAGCATATGCCCCTTAATTCACGATAGGAGCATATGCCCCTATGTGGAATTAAATATAGGAGCGTACGCTCCTATTGTCAATCGATGCTCATGACCGTTCAGCGGATCGACCCGCTTAGGCATCCACACGGTACTTTCGCTGACCGTACGCGGAGCCTTGCATTACAAGGTGTAGACGCATATTGAGTGGCCGCTCGAATAAGTCTGCGAGCAGCAGGCGACAGCGCACGAAGTCATAGAAGTCAGTTAGGCAGTGCAAGCGACGAGTGTCGATATCGACTCCGATTATGTCGATATCGACAATGGTTGCGACAACCCTCCCCCCGTATTCTCAGTCTCATGCGGGTAGCGCCAAAGCCCGCAGGTAGCTGTCGCAAAATCGGGGCGCAGACCCAGCTAGGTTCTCGGACCATTTTGCTTCGGCAGGACAGTAAAAAATCAATGCTACTTTCAGCATTTTGCTGAACTGCAATAAGTAGTAGTTGCAACACCGTGACGAAAACGTCCAGGAGTCAAGAATGAAGATTGTGTCTAGCTCAACAAGCGCACTCGATGTCTCAGTCGGATCCGTGGAATGGGGAGAATCCACCAAAGGCATTCTCCGTGAGAGCGAACAAGTCCAGCTCATCGAAAATTTGAAGTACATCTTTAGCCAAGAGAAGCTCGATGCAGAACGCCACCGACTTGGCCTTCTGAATCCAAAGTACATTTCCATCGATGACCTTTCACCGCCTGACACCAAAATGGTCAGAGAGTCCCTCGCCTATGTTCAGGACTTGTATAAGCCGACTTTGATGCGACACTGCTGGCGCACCTACTACTTCGGATCAATGATCGCGTTGCACGATGGCATCGAATTTGACCGTGAACTCGGTTTCGCCTCGGCCATGCTTCACGACCTCGGCTTAACACCCACAGCTGACCCGCGGCCGTGTGACTGTTGCTTCGCCGTCAACGGTGGCGTGCACGCACGAGACTTCCTGTTAGGCCAGGGCTTCGCGCGCGAGCATGCCGATACGGTGGCGCACGCCATTGCCGTGCACCTTAATTATCACGTTCCGGCTGAGGAACATGGCGCAGAGGCATTCTTGGTTACGCGCGGCGCTATCTGTGATGTCTTCGGCACCGGTGTGTCACGAATGTCTCAACAATCAGTAAAAGATGTGCTTGCCAAGTACTCCCGCGACGAACTCTATAGCGTCTTCAGCGCGACAGCATTTGAACACTTGGTCGGCACGCGATTCGAAGTTTCGTTCAAGGCCGTGACAAGTGGGCTGGTGGAAACAATTCCGCACGCACTTGATTTACCGCCTTTCGTTTAATCTGCTTACAGAATGTCCAGGCTGTGACTTACTTAGTTAGTAGTTCCCAGTCTGGCTTCTGCCCTTCCAAAATATCTTATAAGCCAACTGATGTTGGTGGTGACCTGGATCAGTGTTCCAAATACAAACGCGTTGGAGGCTTACAAAGAAAAGCTCTGTGGATACTTGTCGAGCATGCGATGAAACGGAACCGAACGAGATCGTCAGCAGTCGGCTAAGGGGATGTAAGCCGGAACCCCAGAAATTTCCGTCACCCTAGTTGGGTGGGCTCAACACTCGTGTCACCAGCTACCTTCTGGAGAATCGAGCTCGGCCATCCCTCCCTGGACGGGCATCGCTCGACGATGTTCAACGGCTCCCTCACGGGGCCGTCGTTTTGTGGGGGCTATTCCATCCACAAGTCGTCGAGGTTCTTGAAGTTCCAGAGCGTCGGGTCTTCGGGGCCAGTGATACTGTCCTTGCAACTCGTGGCCGCCAGGTCGATGGTCTGCATCGGGATCGGCTCTCTCGAGCGTAGCGAGAAGAACACGCGAACCTTGGGAGTCAGCAGTGATTCCATTCCCGGCTCAACGACAACGGCCAGACGCTGAGAGGACAGGCGAACCAAGGAGCCGACGGGGTAGATGCCCACGGCCTTGACGAAGGCGTGGAAGATGCGTTTGTCGAAATGGCCCTCCCACTTGGCCATCTGCCGCATCGCCGCGGACGGGTCCCACGGCTTTTTGTAGGCTCGCTCCGACGTCACGGCATCATAGACGTCGCAGATTGCGCCCATGCGGGCCAGGAGTGAAATGGCGTCACCGGCCAAGCGATCCGGGTAGCCGGTTCCGTCGATCTTCTCGTGATGGTGCAGGGCAATGTCCACCACCCCGGGCTCGGCCCCGCCTGCGCGCAGCATCTTTGCGCCCTCCACAGGGTGGCGCTTCATGATGGCGAACTCGGCATCGGTGAGCTTGCCTGGTTTGTTAAGCACTTCCAGCGGCATCGCGGCCTTGCCTAGGTCGTGCATCAGTCCGCCGATGCCAGCCAGGCGCGTTTGCTCCTCGTCTAGATCGAGATGCCGGGCCAGCGATAGCATCAGGGCGCAGACGGCAACCGAGTGCAGGTAGGTGTAATCGTCGTGCGTTTTGATGCGTGCGACGCTGATGAGGGCATGAGGTTGGCGCAGCACCGAGGCAGCGATTTCTCCGACCAGCGGCAACGTCGTGCTTGGGTCGACGGCCTTGCCAAGCCGGGCTTCCTGGAACATGTCCATGACTTGGGACTTGGCCGCAAGACAGAGTTTCCGTGCATAACACATTTCGCTCTCCATTGAGGTTGCGCCGTCACTTTTCTTGCTTAGTGGACTAGACGGCAGAGATTGCTCCTCCGACAATTCTCTGGGCTCTGGGCTCTGGGCTCTGGGCTCTGGGCTCTGGGCTCTGGGCTCTGGGCTCTGGGCTCTGGGC
>NZ_JASCPP010000204.1:0-4746 GCF_029959745.1 Pseudomonas sp. PS01298
CGCGAAAGCGGTGTAACAGTCGAAGTATCAGGTGACTGGAACACCGCTTTCGCGAGCAAGCCCGCTCCCACATTTGCAGTGTATTGGTCTGAAAGCCTTATTCCAGAGCCTTTGGCGCGGTGGTTTTAGCTTTGTTTAAACCGTGACCAATTATTGTAGGACAGTCGTGATTATGACCGCGGGGCCCTCTTTTGGCTCTAGGCGGCCCTTGGCAAAGCTGCTACTCTCGGCGCGCTTTGTGACGTCTAGGCCTGCTTGAAAGCGCCAGATTCACCTAAAAAAACATACACCAATAATAATCGCATCAAATGCGATGATGAATTCGCGTCGCTGAGGAGTGGGCTTCCATGAACGAAGACTTTTGGAAGGATAAGTACCCCGCCGGGATTGCTGCAGAAATCAATCCAGACGAGTATCCGAATATTCAGGCGGTATTGAAGCAGTCCTGCCAGCGCTTCGCCAACAAACCGGCTTTCAGCAACCTGGGCAAGACAATCACCTACGGTGAACTGTACGAATTGTCCGGTGCCTTCGCCGCGTACCTGCAACAGCATACCGACTTGAAGCCGGGCGATCGAATCGCCGTGCAACTGCCCAACGTCCTGCAATACCCGGTCGCCGTGTTCGGCGCCATCCGTGCTGGCCTGATCGTGGTCAACACCAACCCGCTGTACACCGCGCGGGAAATGGAACACCAATTCAACGACTCTGGCGCCAAGGCGCTGGTCTGCCTGGCCAACATGGCCCACCTGGCGGAAAAGGTCGTGCCCAAGACCGCCGTCAGGCATGTCATCGTCACTGAAGTCGCCGACCTGCTGCCGCCACTCAAGCGCCTGCTGATCAACAGCGTCATCAAGTACGTGAAGAAAATGGTCCCGGCCTATCACTTGCCCAAGGCGATCAAGTTCAACGACGTGCTGGCCAAGGGGCACGGCCAACCGGTCAGCGACGCCAGCCCCGACAGTGGCGATGTGGCCGTGCTGCAATACACCGGCGGCACCACCGGCGTGGCCAAGGGCGCGATGCTCACCCACCGCAACCTGGTGGCCAACATGCTGCAGTGCAAGGCGCTGATGGGCTCCAACCTCAATGAAGGTTGCGAGATCCTGATCACGCCGCTGCCGCTGTACCACATCTACGCGTTCACTTTTCATTGCATGGCGATGATGCTGATCGGCAACCACAACATCCTGATCAGCAACCCGCGCGACCTGC
The DNA here is from genome assembly GCF_029959745.1 of Pseudomonas sp. PS01298. Taxonomy (NCBI): domain Bacteria; kingdom Pseudomonadati; phylum Pseudomonadota; class Gammaproteobacteria; order Pseudomonadales; family Pseudomonadaceae; genus Pseudomonas; species Pseudomonas sp. PS01298. The sequence continues at coordinate 1,216 of NZ_JASCPP010000204.1, forward strand.
CGGCGATGGTCAAGGAACTGTCGAAGTGGAAGTTCAGCGGCTTTGTCGGCCTCAACACCCTGTTCGTGGCGCTGTGCAACAACGAGGCGTTCCGCAAGCTGGATTTCTCCGCGTTGAAAGTCACCCTGTCGGGCGGCATGGCCCTGCAACTGGCCGCTGCCGAGCGCTGGAAGGCCGTGACCGGCTGTGGCATCTGTGAAGGCTACGGCATGACCGAGACCAGCCCGGTGGCCACGGTGAACCCGATCCAGCATATCCAGATCGGCACCATCGGCATTCCGGTGCCGTCCACGGTCTGCAAGGTCATTGCCGATGACGGCACCGAGCTGGCGCTGGGCGAGACCGGTGAGCTGTGCGTCAAGGGCCCGCAAGTGATGAAGGGCTACTGGCAGCGCGAAGACGCCACTGCCGAGATGCTCGACAGCGAAGGCTGGCTGAAGACCGGTGACATCGCGATCATCCAGCCTGACGGCTATATGCGCATTGTCGACCGCAAGAAGGACATGATCCTGGTTTCCGGTTTCAACGTGTATCCCAACGAGCTGGAAGACGTGCTGGCAGGCCTGCCGGGCGTGCTGCAGTGCGCGGCCATCGGTGTGCCGGATGAAAAGTCCGGGGAGCACATCAAGCTCTTTATCGTGGTCAAGCCAGGCGCGACCCTGACCAAGGAGCAGGTGATGGAGCATATGCGCGCCAATGTCACCGGCTACAAAGTGCCCAAGGCCGTGGAATTCCGTGACGCGTTGCCGACTACCAACGTGGGCAAGATCCTGCGCCGTGAACTGCGCGATGAAGAGCTGAAGAAGCTAGGCCTGAAAAAGTAACCCTAAAAAACCCCGCGAATGCGGGGTTTTTTAATGCTTGCTGATTAGCGGGGGTGAAATGCAATCCAAAGTGTGGGAGCGGGCGTGCTCGCGAATGCGGTGTATCAGCGACTGATCATGCGACTGACACTCTGCATTCGCGAGCAAGCCCGCTCCCACATTTTAAACTGCATTCCTACAGTGCGAATTGCGCAAAGCTGACGCCGGCCCCGGCTGGACGTACATCCTTGAGGAACGAATCCTTGTCCGCGCTCAGCTCCAGGGTGATCTCCGGCTTGCGCTTGCCGGCATTGCGCACCACCAGCCCTTCGAGTTTTTCACGCAGGAACACCGTCGGCACCTTCAGGTGCAGCAACTGGTCGGTGTCGGCGTTATGCATCAACAGGTGAATCCACTCGTACTGGCCCACGGCAATCCGACCCACTGGCAGGTCGAACCACCAGATGTTGCGTTTGCGGTCCAGGTCAGTGAAGTGGCAGTTGTTGACGCCGAGTACGGCACCGCCCAGTTCCTGGTTTCTGCGGGCGATGGCCTGTGCTTTATTGAGTTTCATAACCTTCCTACGGGATCTGTTATTCAGCGTTATAGCCTGAATGTGCCGGGCATTCTCGTGGGTTGGCCGCAAAACATAAAGCCAAACCTGCGGCTGGCGATGAAATGCTCGCGCAAAAATAATTGAAACTCTGCCGAACCGCCTCGGGTCAATCTTTACGTAATGACCAAAACCCTTTGATTGTTCTTTCGGAGAAATACCATGGGCAGCACAGCGGATAAGGCAAAAGGTTTGAAAGACGAAGCCGTCGGCAACATCAAGCAAGGCGTCGGCAAAGTCACCGGCAACGACAAACTGCGCGCTGAAGGCGTGGTGCAGGAAAAGAAAGGCCAAGTCGAGAAAGCCGTCGGCGACACCAAGGACGCAGTCAAGAAAGCGACCAAGTAATACGGCGCTCGCGCAGTCTGACGGCCATCCACGGATGGCCGTTTTTATGTCACACCCCGTGATTAAAGTTTCGAAATTGTTTCGAGGTCGCCAAATAGGCTACCTTGATGTAGAAAACGGCCCCTGAGTCGCCCACGAACTCAACCTTTTGCGGCGAAAGGAGACGCTATGATTTTTCCGGTACTGCAAGGCCTCAAGCTTCATAAAGTGCTGGTGCGCACCGTCAAGGAATTCGTCGATGACGAGATGCCCACCTACGCCTCGGCACTGGCCTACCAGATGCTGTTTTCGTTGTTTCCCTTCCTGCTGTTCCTCATTGCCCTGATCGGTTTCCTGCACCTGCCGGACTTTTTCACCTGGCTGCGCATGCAGTCGGAGCTGGTGTTGCCGCCCCAGGCGCTGGAGCAGGTCAACCCGGTGATCGACCAGTTGCAGCAATCCAAGGGTGGCCTGCTCTCGGTGGGTATCGTGATTGCGCTGTGGACGGCTTCCGCCGGCGTGCGCCTGATGATGAGCGCGATGAATGCCGCCTACGACGTGGTCGAAGGCCGTCCGATCTGGAAGCGCTTCCCGCTGTCGATTTTCTACACCGTCGGCATTGCCGGCATGCTCCTGGCCGCCGCCGCGCTGATGGTGCTCGGCCCGCAGGTGATGGAGTGGCTGGCCGGGCAGATCGGAATGCAGGAATTCGTGGTCACCCTGTGGACCATCCTGCGCTGGCCGTTGATTGTGATCTTGCTGATGTTCGCCGTGGCCCTCATGTACTACGTGATGCCTGACGTCGAGCAGAAATTCCGCTTCATCACACCTGGCTCGGTGCTGGCGGTGGTGGTGTGGATCGTCGCCTCACTGGGGTTTGGCTACTACGTCAAAACCTTCGCCGACTACAACGCCATGTATGGCAGCATCGGTGCGATCATTGTGCTGCTCCTGTACTTCTACATTTCCGCCGCCGTGCTGCTGCTGGGCGCGGAGATGAATGCGGTGATCGAGCACATGTCCGCCGAAGGCAAGGACCCAGGCGAAAAGGAGTTCGACGAAGCGGGCGCCACCGATGAAAAACAGCATGTCTCCGGCCTTGGCCGGGACCACTCCAAGCCCACTAACGACGAAGTCTGATCGATGATCCGTGAAATCCTGAAAATGGGCGACGAGCGCCTGCTGCGTATCGCGCCCCCGGTGCCGCCGGAAATGTTCGACAGCCCCGAGCTGTGGCAATTGATCGATGACATGTTCCAGACCATGGAGCATGTGGGAGGCGTCGGCCTGGCCGCGCCGCAGATTGGCGTCGACCTGCAACTGGTGATCTTCGGGTTCGAGGCCAGTGAGCGCTACCCCGACGCGCCGCCAGTGCCGCAGACCATTCTGATCAATCCGTTGATCACACCGCTGAGCCCGGTGCTGGAAGAGGGCTATGAGGGTTGCCTGTCCGTGCCCGGCCTGCGCGGCGCCGTGGACCGTTACCAGCAGATTCGCTACGAAGGTTTCGATCCCAAGGGCGAGCCGATCGTGCGTTTTGCCGATGGCTTCCATGCGCGCGTGGTACAGCATGAGTGCGATCACCTGATCGGCCGGCTGTACCCGTCGCGGATTACGGATTTCAGCAAGTTCGGGTTTATCGAAGTGATGTTCCCGGACATGGATCCTGCGGCTGACGAGTAAACCCCTGGCACAACACAATCAAAACGGTGGGAGCGGGCTTGCTCGCGAATGCGTTTTATCAGTCGATACATGCGTGACTGATACACCGCCTTCGCGAGCAAGCCC